>NZ_JBKINJ010000001.1:2180000-2205000 GCF_046602855.1 Gracilimonas qinghaiensis | reverse complement strand
AAAAATGAAGACTTCTTATCAGAAAATCAGTGAAGAAGAATATAAAATAAAGGGTACTAAGCATTGGGGTGGACTTACAGGAATGGCAGATTATTGGTTGATTACAGCCAGGGAAATGTCAGATAATGGAGATCTTGGAAGAGATATTTCATTCTTTATACATGATTCCAGAAACGGAGGTATAGAAGTAGAAGAATATTACAATAATTTAGGTCTCTATATGCTTCCCTATGGTAAGAATAACATCAATATAAAAGTGAATGAAGATCATAAACTTCAACCTGAAAGTACCGGTGTTACTATGATGCTGGACCTTTTACATAGAAGCAGATTACAGTTTCCTGGAATGGGAATGGGTTTTCTGCGAAGAATGATGGATGAGGCTGTGGATCATTGTAAGAGTAGGATTGTAGGTGGCCAAAGTCTTATTGATTATGATCAGGTAAAACATAGAGTTTCTGTTATTCAGTCTTATTTCACAGTCTGTTCAGCTATGTGTACTTTTACAAGTACAAATGTTCCGTTGGAAAAAAATACATCCAGAATGGATCTTGAGGCTAATACTATTAAAGCATTGGTCACTGACTATATGCAGCGCGCAGCACAATCATTATTACAACTAAAAGGCGCAATGGGTTATAGACTTGATAGTATTGCAGGCAGGTCTGTGGTTGACAGTCGACCATTTCAGATATTTGAGGGATCTAATGATATTTTGTATCAGCAAATGTCAGAATCCGTATTGAAAAAAATGAGAAAGCTAAAAAAACAGAATCTTTACGAATTTTTGAGTGAGTATCATCTAACTCAAAGATCTTCTGAATATTTTTCTGAATTACTGGACTTTGAAGTTGATCCTAAAATGCCACAAAGAAAGTTAGTAGATCTTGGCAAAGCTATAGGAAGGATCATTTCACTTGAGTTTACTTTGAATCTTGGAGACCAGGGTTTTAATAAAGAACTTATACGAAATGCAGTTTTTGTTCTTGAGGATGAAGTAAACTCGATTATTCAAACCTATAGAACGGGTGGAAAATCAGATATTGTTCTTGATTATAATATTGATAGTTCCTGGTACAAGAAACTAAGCACGGTGAATGCCTCAAGCTAAACAGATAGTTGTAATTACCGGTGCTGGGATCAGTGCTGAAAGTGGGCTGTCTACTTTCAGAGATTCGGGTGGCCTGTGGGAAGGTTACGATATCAACGAAGTTGCTTCCATAGATGGTTGGAGAATAAACCCTGAAAAAGTACTCGATTTCTATAATCTAAGACGTAAACAGGCACTTGAAGCTAAACCAAACAATGCCCACAAAGCATTAGCTGATCTCCAAAATGATTTTGATGTACAGATCATTACACAAAATGTAGATGACCTTCATGAAAAAGCCGGTTCAAAAAATGTACTTCACTTGCACGGTGAGTTGAATAAGGCTAAAAGCAGCAAAGTTGATGACTACATTGTCGACATTGGCAGTCAACCTATAGAATTGGGGGATAAAGCTGCAGACGGTTCTCAATTGAGGCCTCATGTAGTTTGGTTTGGAGAATTGGTTCCTAATCTCGAAAAAGCTGCCCATATTACTTCTAAAGCAGATATACTCATTGTAATTGGAACTTCACTTGTTGTATATCCGGCTGCCGGCTTGATTGATTACGTAAAACAAAGTATCCCAAAATATATTATAGACCCCTCTGAACCTGAATTTCGCGACTTAAGTGACTGGAATCATATAAAGGAAAAAGCTGCTTCAGGAACACCAAAATTGGTAAAAAAACTAAAAGACAAGAGATAGAATAATGGCAAAACGAAAGGCGAGTGAAGAAGAAAAAGGTATTTTAGAGCAATTCATGATACCATTTTATCATGTTGAGAAAAGAGTTCCTTTGTTTCCCGGAAAATCCTCACTGGAATCAGAGGCCGGTTTATTTGGGATCCCTGAAGGTGAACTTAAATCCTTTCGTAACAATATGGATGAAAATGCACGTGAAGCTGCTTTAGACATCCTAAAAGATGATGAAATCGTTGATTGCCTCGACAAGTTACCCTTTGACGGTGAAGAAACGATCGTGGCATTTGGGGATTCTATTACAGAAGATGCTCAGGGTTGGTTTACTATTTTAAAACATGTCTTGGAGATCTCATCTGAAAATCCGGATTTTAATTTTGTAAACGCAGGTGTATCCTATAATACTACAAGTGAAGCATTAAGAAGGATTGACCGAGATGTGATCATACATGAGCCGGATTGGGTAATTGTGGCATTAGGCACATTTGATCCACAACGTTTGAATATCGCTCCAAATCGAACTCTTTTACCACTATCTGAAACGTGGGAGAATATTGAAACAATTCAGTCTGTATTAGAAGAAAGAGTTTCAAATCCAATTATCTGGGTTACTCCTGCTCCGGTTATAACCGAAATGTTGAATGAAAATCCCTTATATGATTTCACCATTGAAAATAAAGATCTAAGTCAGGTACAAGAGTTGATCTCCGGCAAGCAGGGGGCTATCATAGATGCAACAGCAAGGCGTATGGGAGAGGGGGGACCCCAAGCCTGGAATTATCTACCAGACGGACTGCATCATTCGTTGACGGGCCATATGGAGACAGTAAAAGGAATAATTAAAAAACTGGCAGAACCTAAAGATTGATTCTGAAGTTGACCAGTTGTATTGATGGAGTAAATTTTCTACGGATATTATCTTCACTAATATCGAAGGATGTGAAAAGTAATGGAGATACAAAACCAATACTGTTTCCATTTTCAAAAGATACTGCAATAATGCCGTCTGTAGTGTTTGAAGTTGTGGACGCAGTGGCTCCGGGAATAATCCTGTCTGAGATTATAAAAGAATCAACAATCCCAAATCCGAAACCTGCAATGGCGCCTGCGGAAGCTCCATATTGAAGCCCTTTAACGATTGGCTCATTTGCAATTAACATGACAGAACTTGCTATAACAGAGCCCGCAGCTGCTCCATAAAAGGTGTCTAGAAGGACTATTATGGAGGAGTTGTTACCATCATTGAAAGTTCCTGTGACAATCATGGCGCTCCCATTTGTTTGAGAGATATCGTAAGCTCCTATACCAATACCATAAAGTGTTCCCAAACCAACTCCCACCCTTAAAGGAGCAAAATCAGAGTCATTGGTCAACCCCATGACAGCACCACCTAAGAGAGTCCCGTTGACAGTGCCATTTAACGTATTGCCTGCCAGTAATTCTATTGTTTGTCCCTTAGCAAAATTTGAGCTGAAGATAAGAGTTAAAAATACTATTAAAACTGTGGTAATTTTCTGCATCCTATAATGTTTTTCTTCTGAATTTAGTGAATAATGCAAGGTAAAGCTAAGCTTAGGCAGGATCATTAAGAGCAACTGGCAGAACTTTGCCATTGTAGAGTTGATGTCCATTCAGGATGAAGTCAGAAATATAGTTTCCCATCTGTTGAGGACTAACAGGGGCTTCAAGACCCGGGAAGGCTTCAGATAGCATTTCAGTTTGAACGGCACCTATTGCAAGGCAATTTACACTGATCTGGTCCTCACTAAACTCAGCACTTAGTACTTCTGAAAGACCAATAACTGCAGCCTTTGCTGCACCATAGGCTGCCAGTCCAGGAAATTTAAGGCTGCCTTGAAATCCGGACATGCTGGAAATATTTAAAATATGACTGCCTTTGCTCATGTGTGGTTTTAATGCTTGAACCAGCCGAACTATACCATACAGATTCACATCCATTAAATTTTTAAACACGTCAATATTTGTATCTGTAAAAGCTTCTCTATGTACAAGGCCTGCATTATTGATAAGTCCATCGATATTACCGATCTGTATTGCCTTATCAGCAATTTTTTGAACTTCATCAGGAGCTGTAATATCAGCGGTAACTGGATGGATAATGCCACCTTCAGCTTCTGAAGAGAGTTTTATTAGTTTACTTTTAGTTCGGGCAGTGGCAATAACAGTATGTCCGTCGTTTGCTAATTTTAGAGCTGTTTGGTATCCGATTCCCCGGCTGGCTCCGGTAACAATGATAGTTTTACTCATAAGGTTAAATGAAGATTGAACAGGTTAATTTATACTTTAAAAACAAATGTAAATTGTTGGATTAAGTTCCCATTGGCTTGGAAAAAGCGCTTTTTTAGTGGTAAATTTATAACCAATAGAAACTATAATGAAAGTAAGGCTTACTTGATGAATTCAAAAACCGGCAAAACATTAGTTCCCAGTAATATTGAAACTCTCAAGCCTTATGTAGCCGGTAAAACAATCGCTGAAGTTGCTGATCTATACAAGCCTAAGAAGATCGCAAAACTTGCTTCAAATGAGAATCGATTGGGTTGCAGTGCCAAAGTAAAAGCAGCTGTTGATGAAGCTTTCAAAGAAATTCAAGATTACCCGGATCCTGTCGCAAGGAAATTAAAGGCTGCCATTGCCGAGCGAAATAAAGTCAAACCAGAAAATGTAATCCTTGCTGCAGGATCAGAGAGCATCATTTCAATTCTATGTAAGACATTTTTTCTGAATAAGGAAAATGCTATTACGGCTGATGCTACTTTTGTAGGCTTTTTTGTTCAGATCGGGGTCAGGGGTGTACATTTAAAAAAGATACCCGTCACCTCCGACTACAAATATGATCTGAAAGCCATCGCTAATGCTATCGATGATAATACCAAGATGGTTTATATCGCAAATCCAAATAACCCAACAGGTACTTACAATACGAAGGAAGAATTTGATTGGTTTATTGAGCAGGTTCCGAGTGATGTTTTGGTTGTTGTTGATGAAGCTTATCACGAATATGCAAAAGAGGTAAAGGACTACCCTCAGGCTCTCAATTATGAACACGATAATATCATTGTGTTGCGTACCTTTTCGAAAGCATATGGACTCGCAGGTTTCCGAGTAGGGTATGCCATTGCAAATGAGGAACTCATCAAAAATATGATGAAGACCAAACTCACGTTTGAACCAACAACCCTGGGTCAAGCAGCAGCATTGGCTGCCTATCATGATGATGAGTTTTTGAAAGAAAGTGTTAATCTAGTTGAGAAGAGTAAAGAACGGTTATACACATTTTTCAATGAGCATAATGTGAACTATGTGCCATCTATATCAAATTCTGTAATGATGATCTTACCGACTGAAGAGGACGCGATCGATTTTACTCAGAAAATGATGGAGAAAGGGGTGATCCTCCGCAGGATAAATGCCTTTGGTTTGCCTAATTGTATAAGAATTACAGTAGGACTGCAAGATGAAATGGACCATTTCGAGGAGTCATTTCTGCAATGTTCAAAGAACGTGTAGCAATCTAATCTTATAAGGCAGAGCAATTCTTATTATCGATATTACGAACTGCCATCTGTATAAGGAATTTTAAATAAGTTTTAAGAAAAGTATCATGGCCAAAAAGAAGTCGGCATCAAAGAATAAAAAATCACCTAAGGTTGATTGGAAAAAAGTTGCTCATCTTATGCTCACATCCAGAGCTATGGACGAGAAGGAAGAAAATGAGCTGGTGCCTAATAAAGAGGTGCTTTATCAGTTCTCAGCAAGGGGACATGAATTGGGACAGATCCTTTTGGGTAATCTATTGACTAATAAACATGATTCAGCAAGTGCTTACTATCGATCAAGGCCGTTGCTTTTAACTTTGGGACTATCAGAAGAAGACGCAATGGCTGCACCTATGGGTAAATCCGGCGGTTACAGTGATGGACGTGACATCGGTGTAGTTTGTAACAAACCCGATGCTGATGGCCCAAAAGTTTTGCCTATGGCCGGTGATGTTGGTTCACAATACACACCAGCAATTGGTTGGGCGCAGGGTATAGAATACAAGCGCGGTGTACTTGAAGAAAACGAATATGAAAAGGCTATTTCAGTAATACTCGGTGGCGATGGATCTGTTGCCACTAATGGGTTCTGGTCTGCTTTGACAATTGCAACCACCCAGAATCTGCCGGTTCTATTTTATATAGAAGATAATGGCTATGGTATTTCTGTAACCAGTGAGTATCAGACACCCGGCGGTAAGATCAGTAACAATCTTCAATCGTTTAATAACCTAAAGATCTATGATGGCGATGGAACGGATCCTGAGGAAGCGGCTTCTTTGCTTGAGGAATCAGTAAGTTACGTTCGGGACCGAAAAGGACCTGCTATGATCAGGCTTACTGTACCAAGGCTAAATGGACATTCCTACCAGGATAACCAGGCATATAAGGATGATGAACTGATCAAAAAAGAGCAGGACAATGATCCTCTTGACAAGCTCAAGGCGTTCATGGTGCCAGATCAAATCACTGAACGTACCTGGAAAAATTGGAAAAAAAAGGCCAAAGAAACAATTGAGGAAGCTGCCGATGCCGCATTATCTCGTCCCGAACCGAATTCGGCACAAACAGAAAAGTTTGCCTTTGCTGAAGATGAGATACAACATATTGGAGGATTAGCTGTTGAAGGGCATGAATTTCCTGAAAGTACTGAGGAACCTATATCTGAAAAGCAGCGAATCAATATCGTAGAAGCCATTCGGAGAACTCTCAGGTATGAACTGGAAACCAATCCGAAACTGTTAGTTTTTGGAGAAGATGTTGGGAAGAAAGGCGGTGTACACGCAGCTACTATGGATCTTCAGTCACAGTTTGGAGAGGAAAGGGTTTTTGATACAAGCCTTTCTGAAGAAGGCATAATTGGTCGTGCAGTTGGCCTTGCTTATCAGGGTTTGATGCCTGTAGCTGAAATACAATTCAGGAAATATGCCGACCCCGCAACTGAACAACTTAATAATTGTGGAACCACACGGTGGAGAACAGCGAATCGGTTTGCAGCTCCAATAGTTGTAAGAATGCCAGGTGGTTTTGCCAAATGTGGAGACCCATGGCACAGTATGAGTAATGAAGTTTTCTTTACGCATGCTATTGGCTGGCAGGTAGCTATGCCAAGCAACGCAGAGGATGCGGTAGGACTTTTACGCTCAGCCATGAGAAGCAATAACCCGACTATATTTTTTGAACACAGAAACCTTTTGGATGCTAAATATGCGCGTAAACCTTATCCGGGCGACGAATTTATTGTTCCTTTCGGAAAAGCTAAAAAGTTGCGCGAGGGTGATGACATTACGATCGTGACATGGGGAGCTATGTGTGAACGTGCTGAGGAGGCTGTTGAAAAAACCGGCGTTTCCGCAGATGTACTAGATCTCAGAACTCTGATGCCGTGGGATAAAGAAGCTATTTTAGACTCCATTAAGCGAACAAACCGATGTCTCATAGTTCATGAAGATAACCGAACGGCCGGCTTTGGTTCAGAGATCGCAGCGGTACTTGTGCGTGAAGCTTTTCAATATCTGGATGCCCCGGTAGAACGAGTTACGATGCCTGATATACCTGTTCCTTATAATGTTAGCCTTATGGAATCTGTTTTGCCTAACGTGCAAAAAATATCAGTTGCCATAGAAGATGTAGTTAGTTTCTAAAGGCGTAAATATATGTTACATGAGTCTTTTTTAATTTTGAAATCATAGAGATTACATCGCGTAATCAATACTTTGTGATGTCTTTATAATTTCAATCACTTTTTTTGAGACTCAGAACAAAAATCATTATAAGTTTTATATGTGTTAGCCTACTTTTAGCTATAGTAGGTTTTGTCACAGATTACTATACCGGTCAAATAAGGCAGGCTCAGCTCAACTCAGTCAATGATGCCTCCAGTGTAGTCATATATACAGGTGAACTGGAAAGGAGCCTCTATCAAAGCCTTATTTTTTTAAACGGAATTCGGGAAGCTTATCAGATAGAATCGAACTATACGACCGTTCAGGAATTACCATCAGTAACAGATCTGACCAATAAATTTGAAACTGAGTTATCGAATTTTGAAGAAGCTTTTTCAAAACTTGAATCACTGATCAAGGAAAACGAGCAACTACCTGAAGATCTTACTGATCTTTTTAGTAGTTACAAGGTTTATCGATCTATTGCCAGGGAGTGGCTGATTTTGGGGGGAGAGAATTCGGCTCAAGCTAATTTGATGTTCATTACATCTATTGAACCCTATTTCAGGAATAACATCATTCCTGAGATCACAAAAACAAGAACGTATGTATTGGATGTGCAACAGGACAAAAATAGAAGCTTATCGGAATCATTAAAAGAGGCTGCTTATATAAATTACATCGCCACATTTTTGTCTGTTTTGTTTGCAATAGGACTGGCTATTTATATCTATCGATCTATTTCCAATCCCTTGGAAATGGTTAGCCGAACTGCTAAGAAATTGGGTGAGGGGAATCTCGACGAAAGGATAGTTTATAAAACAAAAGATGAGATCGGAGACTTGGCAGAGGCTTTTAATACGATGGCAGCGCGTCTTCAGAAGTCCACAGTTTCTAAAGCTTATCTGGATAACATTATTGAGTCAATACAGGAGGCACTTTTTGTTGCTGATACTGATGGCATCCTGGTAAGAGTGAATTCAGCAGCTGCTAAGCTGACCGGCTATAGACAAGAGGAAATGCTTAAAAAGCCATTGACACACTTCTATAATTTCAGGGAAATGGGAGAAGTATATAATCAAAAACGAAAAAATGATCATTGGTTTGAATTTTCCCTTATTCATAAGAATTCCCAAACTATACCTGTACTATTTTCTGAAGCTGAACTGCTTGATAATAGCGGATCTAAAGTGGGTAGTGTGGCTGTAGCCAGTGATATCACTGAACGAAAGAATGCTGAGCGACAGATAAGAGCTTCACTAAAAGAGAAGGAAGTTATGCTGGCGGAGATTCATCACAGAGTAAAAAACAATCTTGCAGTTATTTCTGGTTTACTTCAGTTGCAAAGCTATAATGCAAAAAATTTAAGCGTTCAGGAAGCTTTGAATGACAGCCAGCTTAGAATTCAGTCAATAGCCCTGGTTCATGAGATGCTCTATGAAAGTGAATCCTTGGCTTACATCAAATATGACAAGTATATAAATGATCTCTTGCAGGCTATAAGCAGTATGCATTTGAGTGATGAAAAACAGATAGAGCTAATAATTGAAGTTCAGGCATTTGCATTAAGTATTAATCAGGCAATACCATTTTCCCTGCTTATAACAGAATTGGTGGTCAATGCCTATAAGCACGCTTTTAAAGGTAAGAAATCAGGGCGCATCCAACTTGAAGTTCAAATGGATGGAGATATGGTTGACATGAGTTTAAAAGATAATGGACATGGCGTTGATATTAATGAGTTCAATAACTCTGATTCACTTGGTGCTACTTTGATTAAAACACTTAGTAGTCAGTTGCAGGCTGATTTTCAGATTATTGAAAATTCTGAAAATAGTGGTAGTTTTTTCCGGGTTAAATTCGAAAGAAAAGGGTAGCATCAGATGGTTCAAAAAATTTAGTAACAAAGGCCCCTGAAAATCGTAGTTTCGTTTATGATCATGAAAAACGATCTTAAAAATTACTAAAAGTTTAAAGGGCAACACATCATTGATCGATAGGCGTACTTACATATTATTGCTTTGTGGTTTGGCGGGGATAATTTTGTTTTTTCTGTTACGCCCTAATATCGATTACTTTGCATCAGGTGCTATCAGTGAGAGCAAGAGAGAGGTTGAACAGAAAATCAGAAGATTGGCTCCTGAATTGGGCTTTTCCACGGATACCCTGGCCATCATGTCTATGAGGAGACAGCACCTCAATTATTATGACATCCTCAGTGATACGGTACAAAATGAGGCCAATCCGGCAAGGTTTAATGAGGCCGGTTTGCATATTCAAAGTTGGGAGTCAGTGATTGGCAGACCTCATAAGAGCAATGGTGCATTTGCGTCTTTGAACGGTCTTTTTGAAGATGTAGGATTACTGAAGTTCAATGTGTCGAATGCAGGTCGCATAATAAGGATCTATAGTAGGCCTGAAAGAAATAATCCAATCTTTATCAGGGGTGATTCCCTGCTATCACTTGCATCAAATGTGGTACAAAATATTTTGGCATATAATCTTGCAGATTATGAGTTAAGGCAAGATGTATTGAATAGTGAATCAAATTTAGCAAATGAAGCCCAAAATACCCCAAGGGACGTTTCGTCGAGTTCACCCGGAGAATCATTGCGAATACAATGGGAACGAAAACCCGGTGTGACCAATACTCCTGAAAACTTGATCATTGAGTTGGCACCTTTTGTACGCGAATTTGATGATGAAATGGGATTCAGAACGGAGTTTGGATTTAGTATCACATCTTTTAAAGCTACGAATGCTTATGAACCTGATGACTTAGTTTCAAATGCATCAGAAGACATAATGTTCTCATATATGTTCTTCTCTGTTATATTAATTTTGGCTATTCTCATCTTCTCTGTTGGCACCAGAAATATATTTAAAGGGAAAGTAGAGTGGCGACGGGCTTTGGCGATCTTTGTCCTGATATTCTTAGGGATTTATGGCTGGCGGGCCATTTTTTTTATGAATAGTTTTGACCCCTTTTTGACCAATTCAGGCGTATTCATTGGTACTGTAAATAATCTGCTTTTTGGTCTCATAGTCGGTCTGTACGCTTCACTGGCTTATATTAGCTGGGAAGCTTTGGCGCGTTCTCAGTCTCAAAAACAGGTCAATTTGATAGACGCACTCTGGCAGCGAAATTTCTTTTTGAGTGAAACAGGAGCGGGTTTAGTACATGGGGTTGCTTTGGGCGGAATTGTGATCGGTATGTTGTCGGTTCTTTCATATGCATTCGGTGTAGTTCTTATCCAGGCCGACAGTCAGTTTGGTTATGCAGAGGCCGGTATTACACCCAAAGTTCTGACTATGAACATGAGTGCATGGACAACCACATGGTTAGTAACGACCGGTCAGATCGGATTCATATATTCCATCCTTAAAAACTGGATCAAGAGAGATTGGCTGGTGAGTGTCTTATCTGTCATTTTAATTGGGATCAGTATTTCAGTTTTAGGCAGGTTGGTAGGCACCAATGGAACTATATGGCAGGATATCGGAATCTATACCGGTGTAGCTGTATTGTTTGTTTATGTAATAAGAGAATTTGGATTACTTAGTGTAAGTACTGCCTGGTGGTTTTTTACTGTATTCTTTATGACGCTACCATATATGGGAGCGGGGTCTTTTGAGATCTCCTATGTTGCATGGGGTCAATACATGTTAATGGCAGGTGTTTTAGTTTATGGTTTTGTCATTTACAGATTTGGAACTTCAGTTACACAGCTAGAAGAGTATATTCCGGAGTACGAAGAGCGAATTGCTCAACACCTCAGGGTTGAAAAGGAGATCGAGATAGCCAGGGAAAGTCAGTACAAACTGATGCCTCTTCAGCCACCAAAATCCGTAGAATTTGATGTATATGGATTTTTTATGCCTTCATTTGAGGTTGGGGGTGATTACTTTGATTATATAATGACTGAAGATGATGACGGTCAGGCTTCAGCATTAACAATGACAATTGTGGATGTATCAGGTAAATCTATGCGGGCAGCGATGCCGGCTGTATTTACCAGTGGATTATTACTATCTCGTATCAGACATGATTGCCCGGATGAGGTACTGTCAGAGATAACTGAGCCTCTGTTTAACCGTACGGATAAGAGAACATTCATTACTTGCGTACTTGCACGACTTGATATCAAAGCTCAAAAACTTGCCATTGCCAATGCCGGTCATTGCAGGCCGATATTAAAAAGAAATGGAATAGCCGAATACATTCATACACCAAAACCATCATTTCCATTAGGGATGCTAAAGCATGTGAAATATGAGCGCGAAGTTTTGAGTATGAAAAAAGGTGATTTTCTTTTGCTTTATTCTGATGGTTTACCGGAAGCTGTGAATGATAAAGGCGAAAGATTTGGTTTTGATGAAGTACCAAGATTAATAGAATCTATTGATACAGAAAACATGAGTGCAAAAGAAATAGCTCAGCAGATAAAAAGGACTGTTCAAAAATTCAGCAGCTATCAATTGGCTGATGATACCACTATCATATGCCTGAAGGTTTAGGGAAATTTATATTATCAAGAATTTAAAATTTTACAATATTTCAAGACCATAACTCTCTGATTTTATTTGTGATGGGATTGCAGTATTGCTGAAAATCATAATCAAACAAGATGAATCAATAAAAATAATATGGCTCAAGAACAAGACTTCGAATTTAATGTTCCGCCACAGTTCGAGAAAGTCACGAAAAATATCCGAATTATAATTATCGGTATTATCGTGCTATTTCTCGGCTTTACAACATTTTTTACGGTCGATCCGGAAGAAGTGGGTGTGGTAGTGCGGTTAGGAAAATATGTAGAAACAGTTGAACCGGGACTTAATTACAAGATCCCTCTCATCGATCAGGTAGAATTGGTTCCTGTTGAACGTCAACTCAAGCAAGAATTTGGTTATAGAACCGTACAGGCAGGGGTGCAAACCCAATATCAGAAAGCAGGATATGAGAACGAATCATTAATGTTAACCGGTGATTTGAACCTTGCCGATGTGGAATGGGTAGTTCAGTATCGTATAAATGATCCATATAATTACTTATTTAAAGTACGAAATGCAGAATCTACTCTCTCTGATATCTCTGAAGCAGCAATGCGTCAGATCGTGGGTGATAGAACAGTGAATGAAGTTCTTACTGTTGGCCGTGCTGAAGTTTCTATCGAGGTTCAAAACTTGATTCAGTCGCTGGTTCAGGAGTATCAGCTTGGAATAACCATCGAGCAGGTAGTACTTCAGGATATCAATCCGCCAGATCCGGTCAAGCCATCTTTCAACGCAGTAAATGAAGCTCAGCAGGAAAGAGAAACCTTGATTAATCAGGCAAAAGCCGATTACAACAGGGTTATTCCACGTGCACGGGGCCAGGCAGAGGAAACCATACAAAGAGCCGAGGGTTACGCTTCCGAAAGGATCAACAATGCCGAGGGTGAGGTATCCCGTTTCAACGACCTTTATACAGAATATGTAAAAGCACCTCAGGTTACTAAGCAACGAATTTACTTAGAAACAATGGAAGATATTATACCAAAAATGGGTAATAAAACTATTACGGATGAAAGCGGAAATAACGTACTCCCGTTGCTTCAAATGCAACTAGATGGAGAAAGAACATCTTCTTCATCTCAAAATAATAATGGAGGCAACTAAGATGGGACAAACTAAAGGAATTATTGCAGCAGTAGTTGGTTTACTCATAGCACTCACGGCTTTTGATGGGCTTTATATTGTACATGAAACAGAGCAGGTAATTATTACTCAGTTTGGTGACCCGATAGGGGATGCCATAACACAACCGGGCCTAAAATTCAAAATTCCATTCGTTCAGAAAGCGAATTTCTTTGAAAAGCGCTATTTGGAATGGGATGGCGATCGGAATCAAATTCCAACCAAGGATAAGAAATTTATTTTTGTGGATTCATATGCTCGCTGGCAGATAACCGATCCCCTTCAGTTTTATCAACGGCTAGGAAATGAACGTGGTGCACAATCACGTTTGGATGATATTTTGGATGGAGAAACACGAAATGCCATCGCATCACATGATCTACTGGAACTTGTTAGAACAAGCAACCGCGAACCTGACACAACCGGTGCTTTAATGCTTGAAGTGGTTGAGGATTCTCTTCAAGACATTCAAACGGGGCGTAAACAAATTCAGGAAAACATTCAAAATATGGCAAACCAAAGGGCTGAAGAACTAGGAATCGCTATTTTGGATTTCAGAATTAAACGTATTAATTATGTGGAAGATGTACGTCAAACGGTTTATGATCGTATGATCTCTGAACGTAATCGTATTGCTGATGAGTTCAGGTCAGAAGGACAGGGTGAAGCTTCCCGTATAAATGGTGAAAAAGAAAGAGATCTTGCTCGTATTCAATCGCAAGCTTTTCGTGAAGCTGAGATCATACGGGGTGAGGCGGATGCCGGAGCTG
Organism: Gracilimonas qinghaiensis; assembly: GCF_046602855.1. Classification (NCBI taxonomy): domain Bacteria; kingdom Pseudomonadati; phylum Balneolota; class Balneolia; order Balneolales; family Balneolaceae; genus Gracilimonas; species Gracilimonas qinghaiensis. Next base: position 2,191,036 of record NZ_JBKINJ010000001.1, on the reverse strand, counting down.
CAGCAATTTACAATGCTGCGTATAACCGAAATACACAATCCCGGAATTTATATTCATTTATACGTACGATGGATGCCTATACAAAAACCATTGATAAAGAAACGAATATCATTCTTTCAACTGACAGTGATTTCTTCCGCTACTTGAATAGCATTGATTAGGAAAATCAAACCTAAATCGTATTTTAAAAGCATGGGTTAAACACCCGTGCTTTTTTATTTTAAATAGCTTTATGAATATGACTCAAAAAGAAAAATTAGCTCGATTTATTGCAGGGATAATCGTATTTGCACCTTTCTATGGAATCGGTTTGTATTTTTTTTCCGATACCGGATTCGAATGGTTCGAAACGCTATTTGTGGCAGTGTTTTGGTCTGCCGGGATGGTTATTTTTGAGACCTTGTGGCGAAAGATAAAACCGATCAAGAACGAAAGTTAGCTCATTCCTACCTGTTTCGCTAAGAATCCTGTTGTTCTCGCTTCAAGCTTCTATGTTGAGGCACAAAAATCAGGTATGATCTTGCACCATTGTATACAACTGCACCACCCGTAATTGGTCGTAAGAGACTTCCTCATTCAACGTATCATAGATAGGGCGCAGAAGTTCATACCCATGATCATCAAATGCCTTCTGTACTTTCTTAATTTCAGGATCTCCTAATTGTGAGGCTTCAAGAATATTATCAGATGGTATGGAGTGCCCTGCTTTCACAAACTTACTTAGGTAGTTAACTACGGTACCTTCTTTAACGTCGATCTCAGAGGCAATTACAGATACTGTTTTCCCCTCCCGAAACATCTGTCCGACTTGATATGGACGGCTGTCTCTACTCAACGTTTTCTTAATTTTTTTTGTCCTTTGATGTGTATCTGACTTAGATCTCTCATCCAGGTCTTTCTCTTTACAAAAGTCTTTGATCACCCTGAGAAAATCGTCCCCATATTTCTTTGCTTTAGCCCTACCGACTCCGTGAATGTTTAGTAAACTTTCGTTGGATTGCGGGTAGTAATATGACATTTCGATGAGTGTTGTATCACCAAAAATGATAAATGGCGGAATGCTCTGATTTCTTGCCATATCCATGCGCTTTTCTTTTAGAAGAGCGAATAGATTTCGATTGAAATCCAGCGATTCTATATCGGACTTGGCGGAGGATTTGACTCGCGCTTTTTGAACAGGTTCTTCAATGATTCCATACACTTCTTGATGTCCCTTTAGTATCTCCATGGCCTTTGGAGTTAGTTTTAAACTTTTATGCTCAATCTCGCGAACTATAATATCTTGTTTCATCAACTCGCGGTACACTTGCTTCCATTCAGGCCTGCTGAATTCCTTACCGATGCCATAAGTAGAAAGTTTGTCGTGGTTGAACTTCAATACTTCTTTACGCCGTGAACCGAGCAGGATATTCAATATGTGATTGTAACCGAATCTCTGCTCTGTACGAGCCATAGTAGATAAGAATTTTTGAACGGGGACCGTGATTTTTTCCTTTTCCGGAGTATTTCCCGTGCAAAAGTCACACATGCCGCAATTTTGCTCGTTGAAATGTTCCCCAAAATATCCCAGTAGTTTGATCCTCCGGCATTGCAGAGCCTCAACATACTGCATTAATTTTTGGAGGTGTTTTTCTGCAATTCTTTGTTCTTCTCCAGTTTTCTTGTTGATGAAATAGCGGATCTTGTTAGCATCCCCATAACTGAATAGAAATAGGCAATCGGATTGTAGCCCATCCCGCCCGGCACGTCCAATTTGCTGATAATAGGATTCAATATTTTGTGGGATATCGTGATGTACCACAAACCGGACATCGGGCTTGTCGATTCCCATACCAAAGGCAATGGTCGCCACAATGATATCTGCTTCATCCCGGATAAATGCGTTCTGATTTTGCGTACGTTCATCTTCTCCAAGTCCCGCGTGATAAGGCAGTGTATTAAAGCCGTTGGCATTAAGATCTTGGGTAAGCTGATCTACCTGTTTCCGCGAAAAACAATAAATGATACCCGATTCACCTTCATGCCGTCTTAAAAAATTAAGGGTCTGCTGAAGTGCATTGGTTTTGGTAACTACATCCAGGTACAAATTCTTTCTGTTGAAGCTTGCTACAAAGGTATTGGCATCAGCAAGACCCAATGAATTCGCAATATCTTTTTGAACACGGGGAGTAGCTGTTGCCGTTAATCCAAGTATAACGGCGTCTTCAAACCGTTTGGTAACGTTAGAAAGCTGTCGATACTCAGGACGAAAATCGTGTCCCCATTCTGAGATGCAGTGGGCTTCATCAATAGCCAGGCATTCAATTTTTAGTCCGGATAGTAGATTTAGAATATTGCCCTTCAATAAAGTTTCCGGAGCAAGATAAAGCAGGTCCAGTTTATTCCTGCGGATCTTATCTAATGTGGATTCATACTCTTGAGGTGAGAGTGAGCTGTTCAAGTAAGAAGCCGATATTCCATACGCTGTAAGTTGATCGACCTGATCCTTCATCAACGAAATAAGTGGTGAAACTACTATGGTAAGGCCATCAAAAATAAGTGCGGGAATTTGATAGCAAAGTGATTTTCCTCCACCTGTTGGCATTATTGCAAGCGTATCCCGCTTTTGCAGCACGTTTTCAATAATGTCTTTTTGCAGTGAACGGAATTCCTCAAAACCGAAAACTTCATGGAGTACGTGTTCTGCTTGTTGGATATCAGGCATATTGGCTAAAAATGTTTCTGAATTTTGCATGATCTTTTTCTAAGGTAAGAGCTATAAAAACCGAATTCCTTACAGATTTTCTTGGGAAAGAGAATGAAGTCAGGTTATAAAGAAGATATGCCTAGTATTTTTTTGAGTACTAATATGCATCGGCTAGACCTCAATATTTAAGGAATGAATATGCATTCTACTTTCGTTTGACTAATGTACTAGGGCACAATTAGATAGAAGAACTGACCCTGAAACTGTTTTTCTCATTATTAAACAGCCATTATGTTGAAGATTGAAAAGGGTAATACAATTTATCCATTCTCAAAGGGTATTTTGGCACGTTCAATGCTTCCGAGTGGATTATCTATTGAGACCATCTACGAAATTACGGAGGAAGTTGAGAGTTTTTTTCAATCTGAAGAAAAGCCCATTCCTGCGCTTGAAATTCATGAAGAAGTAATCCGTATTCTTGAGAAAAGGGGACTTAAAAATGAGAAAAAACGATATCAGGTCAGCCATGATATTGCACAGCTTGAAAAACCACTTGTAATTATAATTGGCGGAGCCGCGGGTGTGGGTAAATCAACCATTGCAGCAGCGCTTAGAAGGCGCCTTGGAATTGAGCGCGTTATTGGTACAGATGAGATCCGCGAAATTATGCGGTATGTGCTACCAAAAGATCTTATTCCGGCACTTCATGAATCCAGTTTTGATGCAGGTGAAGTGATGTCAGGGCCTGATATTGAAGAAAATGTATTGATTGGGTTTTCCAGACAAGCGAAACTTGTAAACCGAGGGGTTCATGCCTACATCAAGAGAACGGAGAAAGAGGGGCTAAAAGCCATTTTTAATGGCGTACATCTTGTGCCAGGATATTTGAATGTAGAACTAGAAAGTCCGGTGCTCATGTTTCACTATCTGCTAACTGTAGAGGAGAAAGAGCGACATATTAAGCGCTTTCATCACCGGGCAAGCGGAAGTTATCGTAAAGCTGACAGATATGCTCAAAGAATCGAACAAATACGAAGTATTCAAGAATATTTAATTCAAGAAGCCCGAAAAACGGGAATTAAAATCGTTAATAACATCAATATTGATCAAACCGTCAATGCAATAGTTGACAATTTGATCCAAAACTTGGACGAGCGAAACAGACATGAATAAAAAAACTCAACCATCTGAAAAACTGAACGTTCCTATTCGTCGTTTTGTAACTAATCGGCTGATTGCAGTAAATAAAAATTCATCTATTCAAGATGCTGCTTCGAGAATGGTAGAATTTAATATCAGCTCGTTAGGTATTGTTGAAGACGATAATGTGATTGGTATAGTGACAGACAAGGATCTCAAAAAGAGAGGATTGGCTCAGGGGCGCTCTCCAAAACAATCTGTCAGTGAGATCATGACTCATGATCCGATCACTGCTGATATAAGCTCTTCTGTGCTGGATGTGCTCAAGCTTATGTCAAAAAATAAGATCAAACATCTTTTTGTGACCGAAAATGGAAAGGTTGTAGGCGTAACCACTTTGAAGGAACTGGAAGATCTGGATCTTCAAGGCTTGGAAACATTCATAGCAAGGTAAAAACTTAATAGAGTAATGAAGATCTTTCATTTTTCAGACATCCACGCAGGAAGTGATAAACATTTCAGGAAAGAGAACCTGCTGTATATTATTGATGAGATTAATAATGGTGATTATGATCTGGCTATCTTTACGGGCGATGCCACTAATGAGGGACAAAGACATGAGTATGAGATAGCCAAGGAAATGCTTGATAAGATCGAGTGTCCATTAATAAGCATTCCAGGCAATCATGATGCAAGATCAGGTGGGATAGCACTGTTTGAGGAATACATTGGTCCTCAAAACGGAATTTATGAGCATGGTGATGCGGTTGTTATTTCTGTAAATAGTGCGGTGGGAGACAGCAATGATGGGCGGATAGGCAGGGCCAAGTTCAACAGGCTGAAAAAAGCCTTGAATGATCACAGTGAGAAGGAAATTAAAATACTTGCGATTCATCACCATATTCTGCCAACCCCCATGTCAGGAAGAGAGCGGAATGTACTTGCCAATGCAGGTGATGTTCTTGATCTGATCCAAAAAGCTGATGTTGATCTGGTTGTTTCAGGCCATAGACATTACCCGAATGTATATGAGGTGGAGGACACTGTATATATCAATGCCGGAACTGCCTCTTCAGTCAAAACCCGTTACGGTGATGTAAACTCCTATTGCACTATAGAGATCAATGACAAAATAAAAAAAGTTATAACTAAGCGGTTAAATGGCGAAGATACGGTTCGCAAGTATAGTAGAAATAGGAAAAGAGTTTTTTCAGAATTTGGGAAAAAAGAGTTTAGAGCCATACAACTCTCCAATACCTATTTTTCCGAAAGCAACTCCTTTCTGGCACAGCATTATGAGGAGGCAGTAAAATCAATCCGAATGTTAGACCCTGATCTATTGATACACTGTGGGGGGATTGTGAAAGAGGGAATTCCACGTGATTATAATATTGCTATAAGTGAATTGAATAAACTGGATTTCCCGATGGTGTTTACACCTGCTGCAAGAGATATTAATTACCTTGGCTACCAATTGTTTAATCAGTATTTCGGAGAACTGGATCAGAAATACAACAACGAGAAGATGCTTTTCCAGGGTTTGTCTACGCCGCAGTATGATTCTTCCGTAGGCGTTGTCGGAGAAACAGAGCGTAAGTTATTGCTGGAAAGTCTCAATGAGGCTCCCCAAGAATTTCGTTCGGTATATCTTCATCACAATATCATTCCTATTCCACGCAGCCGTGAAAAAGGCTTACTTGAAGACGCAGGAGATCTGCTTCGCGAACTGGTTGATGCCGAAATTGATCTCGTTCTTACAGGAACCAGCTATCATCCTTATGCTACTAAGGTCGGAGGAACGGTAATTGTGAATGTGAATTCAATGAGTAGCGTCTATCAGCGAAGCCGGTTTGGAAACTCTTTCAACGTCATTGACATCTATGAGAAAGTCATCGTAGTCTCGGAAGTCAATGCACTATGGGGTAAAAAAAGATTGCTAGGGATCTGGGAACGGGCTTAACTACATAGTTTATTATTTTACTGTCAGTTGTGTAATATATTATAGACTCTGCATTCTGTTATTTTCTTCTGTCAACTCATCAAACTCAACATTCAGTATGTTACTCAGGATGTCCTTGCTATCTGAAGTATTTATATGTGCACCCATTTTCATCAATATGTTATAGAGTCCCAAGTGAACGCGGGTGGTATATAAAAAGTGTTGCGAACCCCGTGGTTCATTTCCTATTGGAGCATCCTTTGTGAAATATTTGATGGTATTTCTGTATTCCTCGTCTCCAAAATTGAAAACCTCAAACTTATAAGGTTCGGCGAAGGTCATACCATAATTACGAGCAAACTTGAAATAACGCTCTTCGTTTTCGGGTGTATCTGAATCGGGTTTAATGACGTTCAGTTTTTCATATAGCTTGCGAATAGCTTCTTCATTATTATCAAGATGGGTAGGCAGCAAGCGCAGATAATCCATGAAAAATTCTTTAGGGAATTTCTTTACGCAACCAAAATCGATAACCCCCAACTTTCCATCATAGGTAAATAAGAAATTACCGGGATGAGTGTCAGCGTGTACGTAATCCATATCCTGTATTTGATTATGGAAAAAATCCCATAGCAACTGACCAAAATGGTCACGTGTTTCCTGTTCGGGGTTTTCCTTCAGGAATTCACCCAGATGCCGACCTTCCAGGTAGGTCATGCAAAGCACTTTATTTGTAGAATACTCTTCGACCCACTCGGGTATTTCGATATCTAATCCTCCAAAACGCTCTCTGAAAAGATCAATTTGCTGGCCCTCATTTATGTAGTCTGTTTCTTCAAGTAGAGTTTCTTTAACTTCATCGAAATACGGATCTATATCTGCTCCTTTCTTAACAAGACGCTTTACAAGGATCTTAGCCAGGCCCAGATCCGAGTCAATGGTTTCCCTTACGTTGGGATACTGAATTTTGATGGCCACTTTTCGACCATCTTTCAACACGGCTTTATGTACTTGCCCGATCGAAGCCGCCGCAAAAGCCTCCGACTCAAAACTTGCAAATAACTGTTCCGGATAGTCTCCTAACTGTTTTTTTATAATTGAACGAACCAATGCTTTATTTATAGGTGGAACCGAATATTGAGCCTGGGTCATGACTTCCGCGAATTCCTCAGGAAGAAACCCTTGGTCCATGCTCATTCCCTGTGCAATTTTAAGTGCAGTCCCCCTAAGTTTGGTGAATTCCTTGAATACTTCTTTTGCGTTTTCGGAATGAAAAGCCCCATCTGTGTTACCGTTCGTATTTCCGGATTTCTTTTTGAGATATCGCTTGGCGTAATTTGTACCTACTTTAATGCCGGTTTTGGCGATGCGGCTGCCCCGCTCAAGTTTCGATGAAGGAAAGTCTTTACTCATGTGGAAAGTATTTATAATTAGTCAGAGGTGTTATTGGTATCGTTGTCTTCTTCATCCTCAATTTCAATATCGACTTCTTCATCAGGTTCATTTTCAAACCAACTAGAGATCCAATCATTGAAACCCTCGACTTGTTTGCTGAAGCCGAATGTGCTCAGAGAATATTTAGCCAGATCAAAACCTTTATCAACGATCTTGGAGTAGACTATCTCCTCAACAAACCCTGTGATCTTATCGGTGAGAGCAAAAGTGCGTTCGCGACCTTCACTTTCATCCTCAAGCCAGAATTTGATCAGAAACATAAATTGCGTTTTCAAGGAAGCATAAAATAAATCACCTATAAATATTCCGGCGCTCGTAGCAATATTTCCATCTGATGTGAAAAAATCTTTAAAGAGAGATTTGATCTCCTGTTGAAACTGACTTCTTGAAGTACATTTCCATTCGTATTTCTCGAAAGTGTCTTCAACAAACTCCCGGCGCTCTTCCATCATGTCAAAAAGCGTGAATGCGAAGTTGGAGAGTTTTTCACTGATCGAAAAGGAATCGAAGTCTTCGATCTCGCCTATCATTGCCTTATATCGTATTACCAAGGAAGGGTAATAGAATTTGAGTATGGCATCTTTGTTGGGAAAAAGAGTGTATATCTGCGAGGCCGTTTTGCCCGTTTTATCGGTTAGATTTGGGATTGAAAATTTATCCTTAATATATAGGTCTAAAGCAGCTTCTGTCAGCTCTATCTTGGTATTGATTTTTTCTGTATCCATAGTCTCGTATTTATTCACTGATTTAACGAATGCGGAAAGCTTTCAGTTCGTTGCTACGATAGAAATTGAAAATTTGTTTTGAATGGCTACTTTTTCATCGCCTTTGAAATCTTCTGACATATACCCGTACCCGCTCTCAAGCTCCACTTAATAAACGTGATGTTCTACCTGAACCGTTTACTGCACTGGTTCTGGGTAATACGACCGGATCTATAAGGTTTGAAGCATTAATCAGTATAGAACTGCCCAATTGTCTGTAAAACATCATGCCTTTTTTCGTCCGCAGTAACTCTAACAACCATCATATCAGTATTGGGGACAAGAATTTATTTAACCTTTTGTTGGTTTCGTTTAGGCACTGCCTTACCATTACTGGTAGATGTTTGTTTCATGTCCGGGAAACCTGACAGTGGGAGCTTTGGTTCAGTAATAAATTGTCCATCATGTTTTGCCGATTTGTAGATGCAGCTGAAATATGACTATTTCTTATGAAGTCAGAACCCCAGAAGACAAGGCAAATTCAGTGTCCATGCTCATCATCAACATTATATATTCATATTTATTTAAATAATTCTTTTCACTTTTTGTTACTCTGCTCTTTTATTTGGGTGTTAGGTTTCTTAAACACTATAACAAAGAGCCCTCAGGGCATTCATTATACGATTTTGAATAGCACAGAAGTATTAGCAAAAAAGAAGAAATTTATTTCAAATAATACTTGCGGTGAATAGGGTATAGCCCCTATCTTTGTAATCCTTTCAAGGAAACAAAAATCGCTGACCAAACAGATGTTTAGTCGGCATTTTTTTTCGATGAAAGTTTAGTTCTTAGACATAATGAAGTATAGATCAGATTGTTTGTGCGAGCGAGAGCTTGTTCAATTCTTTGATGCATTAATTTGCATTTACAAAAATGACCAAGAGCGTAGGGTCTGCTCACAGAGTATAATTTAATTATTTACAATGGAGAGTTTGATCCTGGCTCAGGACGAACGCTGGCGGCGGGCTTAACACATGCAAGTCGAAGGAGAAGGTAGCTGCTTGCAGCTACTGGAGACTGGCGGACGGGTGAGTAACGCGTAGATAACCTGCCTATATCTGGGGGATAACATCTCGAAAGGGGTGCTAATACCGCATAATGCAGCGGGGCCGCATGGCCACAGTTGTTAAAGGTTTCGGCCGGATATAGAGGGGTCTGCGTACTATTAGTTAGTTGGTGGGGTAACGGCTCACCAAGGCGATGATAGTTAGGGGGTCTGAGAGGATGATCCCCCACACTGGGACTGAGACACGGCCCAGACTCCTACGGGAGGCAGCAGTGAGGAATCTTGCGCAATGGGCGAAAGCCTGACGCAGCCACGCCGCGTGCCGGAAGACGGCCCTATGGGTTGTAAACGGCTTTTGAATGGGAAGAACGAGAGGGTTTCGATCTTCTGTGACGGTACCATTTGAATAAGCACCGGCTAACTCCGTGCCAGCAGCCGCGGTAATACGGAGGGTGCAAGCGTTGTCCGGAATCATTGGGTGTAAAGGGTGCGTAGGCGGGAGCCTAAGTCTGTGGTGAAATCTTGCCGCTTAACGGTAAAATTGCCATAGATACTGGGTTTCTTGAGTACAGAAGAGGTCGGTGGAATTCGTAGTGTAGCGGTGAAATGCATAGATATTACGAAGAACACCAGTGGCGAAGGCGGCCGGCTGGACTGTAACTGACGCTGAGGCACGAAAGCGTGGGGAGCGAACAGGATTAGATACCCTGGTAGTCCACGCTGTAAACGATGTATGCTAGTTGTTGGTCCTTTAGGGCCAGTGACGCAGTTAACGCAGTAAGCATACCACCTGGGGAGTACGTTCGCAAGAATGAAACTCAAAGGAATTGACGGGGGCCCGCACAAGCGGTGGAGCATGTGGCTTAATTCGATGCAACGCGAGGAACCTTACCTGGGCTAAATCCACAGTGTTATCTCCCGAAAAGGAGAGTCCCTTCGGGGCACTATGGAAGGTGCTGCATGGCTGTCGTCAGCTCGTGCCGTGAGGTGTTGGGTTAAGTCCCGCAACGAGCGCAACCCCTGTGGTTAGTTACCAGCACGTAATGGTGGGGACTCTAGCCAGACTGCCTACGCAAGTAGTGAGGAAGGTGGGGACGACGTCAAGTCATCATGGCCCTTACGTCCAGGGCTGCACACGTGCTACAATGGATGGTACAATGGGTAGCCACCCCGCGAGGGGGAGCAAATCCACAAAGCCATTCTCAGTTCGGATTGGAGTCTGCAACTCGACTCCATGAAGGTGGAATCGCTAGTAATCGCGTATCAGCAATGACGCGGTGAATACGTTCCCGGGCCTTGTACACACCGCCCGTCAAGCGATGGAAGTCAGGAGTACCTGATGTCGCTCCAATAAGGAGTGCCTAGGGTAAGCCTGGTAACTGGCGCTAAGTCGTAACAAGGTAGCCGTACCGGAAGGTGCGGCTGGATCACCTCCTTTCAAGGAGAGCGTTCCTGCAATATGGAACTACGACGCTACGCAACCGCTCGTATCAAACAATCTGATCTGTACTTTTTTATAGCGGGTTAATACTCGCCGCAGCCGGCGACAACGCCTGTGCCCATCCCCCGCTGGAACGGGGCTTGTAGCTCAGGTGGTTAGAGCGCACGCCTGATAAGCGTGAGGTCGGAGGTTCAAGTCCTCCCAAGCCCACAACATAGTGTGAAAGGGGCTATAGCTCAGCTGGCTAGAGCACTGCCTTTGCAAGGCAGGGGTCCGGGGTTCGAATCCCCGTAGCTCCACAGAGTTTTTTGAGATATTGAATGTGAGACAGTAGATATGAGAGGGCGCAAGTCCCGGGCTCACATACCAGAAAGAATGTAAGGCAACGATGTTGCCAGACACGAGCCACACGCGCAAGTGTGGGTTCTTTGACATGATGAAAGCAATAGCAATAGTAAAAGGTCTGATGCGGCATATTTCGATATGCTGCAAAAGATAGTAGGGCATTTGTTCGTTCGCGAGCAGGTGTGCTACGCCAAGGTATCTGGATGCGGTTCGTCCCACATCCAGACCACAATTGTAAACCAATAGCATGAATACTTATG